>NZ_LR215046.1 GCF_900660725.1 Mycoplasmopsis arginini | reverse complement strand
TTGACTGATTGCGGAATGTGCAGTGAATATGAAGGATTCCATATGATTACTGGCGGCATTGATATTTCTAAAATGTCTTATATTTTGAAGCAAATAAAGAGTGGTAAATATCAATATGGTGAATTGATGGCTAGCTGTAGCGTAATGTTTGAAAACTATAATTACGATTTAAAGAATTAATTTCGTTTTGCACTTTTAAAACAAATTCGTCATTAAGGCTTATTTTCTTTTAATCCCCTTTGATATAAATTGTCTAATAAATTTATGACAATTTTCAATAGAACCTTTTTCAAAGGAGCAATAGGGATGGCAGACGTAAATATCAATTTTCTTATCAATAGTATTTAATTTAACATTTTCAGATCCGTTGTCCATTGTTATACTCTTAATTTTTAATTTGTTTTCTTTAATAATGGTTTTTAGTCCATTTGCCATTGAATCGGAGTTTCTTTGAATGACTTTAATAAATAGTTTTCGACTTTTTCTTTCTAATAAGGTTAAGTAACAATATTTTGATCTTTTATTAAGAATTACAGTATCAATTTCATAATGACCAAATTCACTTCTATTATTAATATATTCTGGTCTTTCTTCAATACTTTTAGCAAAGGTAATTCTTGAGCGTTTTGCCATTCTTTTCTTTCTTTTTAAACCTGTAATCGTTTTCTTAATTGGAAAAATCTTAAAATCAATAAGTTTATGACTATTTATTAGATAATAAATAGCTTGTAAAGATGGTATTACAATTTCAATATTATTTTCTTTAGCATATTTTTTGAAGTCATTAATAAGATTTGCTACTGAACGTTTTTGCAAAAATTTATACTTATTTTGAATCAATTTTGATATCTTTATACAAAAAACTTTTTTAGAATTATTAATTATTTTACTGTTCATATTATAATTAATGTGTCCTTTCGTAATGGATTTTTGATGTTATATATATTATACAAAGGACAAAAAATATGGCGCCAGATTACTTACGTATACTGGAACGCCATATTTTTAATTTTTAAATTTTCTTAATATAATAGATTTATAGACGAAAAAGTGGTATAATTCGTTATATAATGTAAAAGGTGGGTAACGTTTATGAAAGAGAAAGTAAATTATCCTGAAATGATAGTTTTACTTAGAGCTAGAATGAATATATCCCAAGAAAAACTTGCATCTAAACTTGGTGTGTCTTTTCAGTCAGTTAATAGATGAGAAAATGGAAAATATGAGCCAACTAAACTTGCTAAAGTAAAACTTAAAGAATTATTTAAAGAATTTGATATTAAAGTAATAGAAGAATAGGAGATAATGTTAACTATGTCACAAATAATTAAGGAAGATATATTATGGAAAGCAGCGGAAAAACTAAGAGATAAAGTTGATCCTGCAGATTATAAAAATGTAGTATTAGGACTAGTTTTCTTAAAATATGTTAGTGATAAATATGTTGCTAAATATAATGAATTAAAGAAAGTTGGAGATGGCAGAGAAGATGATGAAGATTATTATATCTCTGACCATGTTTTTATCGTTCCCAAGAATGCATTATGGAGTCATGTAGCATCACATTCTAAACAAGATGGCTTAGGTCAAATTATCGATAATGCTTTTATTGAACTTGAAAAAAATAATAATCAATTAAAAGGTATTTTACCTAAGACTTATTCTAAGAGCGATTTAGATAAAACAGCGTTAGGTGAATTAGTTGATTTCTTTACTAATAATTTAAATATGGAAGGGGTTGATGGAGATTTCTTCGGCCAAGTTTATGAATATTATGTAGGAGAATTTGCTAAATATATTCCTACAAAAGGCGGAGAATTCTTTACACCTAAATCAGTAGTTGAATTAATGGTAGATATTCTAGAACCATATAGAGGTAGAGTATATGACCCATGTTGTGGTTCTGGTGGTATGTTCGTTCAATGTTCTAAATTCGTAAAAGAACATCAAGGACAAGTTGATAATATTTCTATATTCGGTCAAGAATCAAATCCTGGAACGTGGAAGATGGCTAAGATGAATTTAGCTATTCGTGGTCTTGAAGGAAATCTTGGTGAAAGGAATGGCAATTCATTTACTGATGACTTACATAAAACATTAAGAGCAGATTTTATAATTGCCAATCCACCATATAACCTAAAAGAATATTGGAAACCATCATTAGCCGGAGACCCGAGATGAGTATTTGGTAAACCAAATGAAAAAAATGGTAACTATGCATGGTTATCATTAATGTATGCTAAATTAGCACCACGTGGTAAAGCAGCTATTCTTATGCCCAATGGTGCAACTACATCAAATACAGCTGATGATTACAAAATAAGAAAAGCAATGATAGAACAAGGTAAAGTTGAAGCAATTTTAGCATTACCTAATAAATTATTTGCTAATGTTAGACTTTCTGTTCAATGTTGGGTTTTAAATAAGGAAAAGACTAACACTGATGTATTATTTATTAATGCTGATTCGATGGGTAAGCTTATATCAAAAAAGATACGAGTATTAGAAGAAGCTGATATTAATAAAATTGTAAAAGCCTATAAAGACTTTAAAAATAACAGTCTTAAAGATATACCTGCATTTTGCAAAAAAGCAGATTTAGAAGAAATTAAATCAAAAGATTATTCTTTAAATCCGGGAAGATATGTAGGAGCAGATGAATCAAATAAATTATCTCCTGAAGAAATTCAAGAGGAATTAAGAAAAGCATCTGCTGAATTATTTGAATTAATGAAGGAGGGTAAGGAACTAGAAGAAAAAATTAAAGAGATTTTAGAAGAAGAAATGAAATAGTATAGTGTTAACTATGTGTTGTTGTTCGGCAAGTGTTGGAAGATTTATTTCTACATTTTCAAGATTATCTTTTGATAATTCTTTGAATGTTGCCCCACTAGATATTTGCTGCAAATAGTTTATTTTAGTGGATAACCAATAAAACATATATAAATTATTTATATATTGTGAATTGCATATTATAGATTTAAAACCCTGATTCGTACACATTTCTTTGTTGGCAATAGCTAAATAGCCTATAGGTGCTCTTGATGATAACAAGATTGTTCCGATTGGTAACATTTTTGTAGAGCAACTTTTATACCCTTCTTCTGTAATAAAAGAATGACCGCTATTTATATAGCGATTATGAAAATCTGTTAAATCTTTTGGCGTAATCCAAGGAATACTTCCATCCCAATATAAAGGATTACTAGTTGAAGGTGTAGCACCATTTATAATTTCAGAAATCTCTTTTATTTTAAATGTTCTCATATAGTTATGAACTATCAAAAAATTAAAAATTTATCAAATCCAAATAAAGGTGTTTATGGCATTGGAGCATCATCATGTGATTATAATTCAAAATATCCACAATATCTAAGAATTACAGATATTGATGATAACGGATATGCACCTTACACATTGGAAACATGCATTAATCCAAATCTTTATAAAAATTGGAATAAATATGTTTTGAATAAAAATGATATAGTATTTGCAAGAACTGGCAATAGTACTGGCAGAAATTTTTTTTGTAAAAATATAAAGCCAAATACTGTGTTTGCCGGATTCTTAATAAAATTCTCTATTGATCCCACTTTGATTAATCCTCAATATTTGGGATACTACTGTCAAAGCAAATCTTATTGGAACCAAGTTTCGTCTTTATTCACTGGAAGCACTCGTAATAATATCAATGCAGAGCAATATGGGGATTTATTAATTCCGGTTGTTGATTATGCCCTACAACAACACATAGTTAACACTATAGGAAGTGTCGATGATTTACTTGAAAATTATCAGTCAAGAATCAACAAAATATGCGAAATATTGGATATTTCATTAAAAAAATATCCTGATAAAACGACATTTGAATATCACAATCCAAACATAATTAAATCAGGAATAACTTTATTTGACAAAACTAAGGTGTATGTGGATACTTCTACCATAGAAGGTATCAACAACATTTCTGAAGGTGAAATTATTAGTTATAACAAGAGACCTTCTAGAGCAAATATGCAACCAGTAAAAAATAGTGTATGATTTGCTAAAATGAAAGGCTCTAATAAAAAACTAATAATTACTAATAATGACATTGATTTAATTGACAATTATATATTATCAACAGGATTCTTAGGATTAGAAGCATCTAAAAAACTTCCTTTAACTTTTCTTTCTGCTATTATAATTTCAAATGATTTTAATCTTCAGCGTGATTTAAATTCAGTTGGAACAACAATGGCTGGTGTTAATAATGATACTTTCATTAAAATATTAGTGCCTTTATTAGATGATAATGAACTAAATGATTATGAATTAAAATATCATTATTATATCGATGAATTATCATTATTAAGAAGAAAAATAAACAAACTAAAAGAAATAAAATCTCAATTATTAGATAAATACTTTTAGTATGTGATATACCTTCAAATAATTAGGAGGTATCATATGAAAGATTTTAAAAATTTCTTACTTCATCAAAATTTATCTAAAAATACAATTGATGCATATGAAACAGCTGTAGAAATGTATAATAGAGATTTTGATGAAATCACAAAACAAAATTTATTAGCCTTTAAAGCTGTCTTGGTTGACAAATATAAAGGTAAAACAGTTAATTTAAGAATTCAAGGTATAAATAAATATCTTGAATTTATCGGTAAAGATAAGTTGAAACTAAAATATATCAAAGTTCAACAAAAAAGTTATCTTGAAAATGTAATAAGTGACGCTGATTATGAATTTTTCAAGAATAAACTTATTAAAGATGGCAATCTTGAATGGTATTTCGTTGCACGATTCTTGGGCGCAACTGGAGCTCGTGTATCAGAATTAATTCAATTTAAATACGAACATCTAAAACGTGGATATATCGATTTATATACTAAATCAGGTAAAATACGAAGGATATTCATACCAAAAAGGCTTCGTATAAAAGCAATAGAATATTATGATTCTATTGGAAGAATCGAAGGCTATCTATTTTTAAATAAAAATGGTAAACAAATAACTACAAGAGGGATTGCTCACCAATTAAAGGCACTTGGTGAAAAATTAAAAATGAATCTAAAAGTCATTTATCCCCATTCTTTTAGGCATAGATTCGCAAAAAACTTTCTAGAAAAAAGAAAAGATATAGCCTTGTTGGCTGATTTAATGGGCCATGAGTCCATTGAAACAACAAGGATATATCTTCGTAAAACCAGTGAAGAGCAACAAGCTATTGTTGATAAAATAATAGATTGGTAATTAAAAATATTTATTAAGGAGATTGGATTTTATATTTTTCAAATATTCAATCTTCTTTTTATTTTGTAATAATAATTTAAATAATGAGTTCAAATACATTTTATCTTCTAGTCCAATGTCAGCATATTGTAAATGTTGAATTGATTTAGAAGCATGTAATATTGTAGTGCCTTGTGAATGATCAGCTATAATTTTCTGATTCAAATCACTATTTATTCCAAAATAAACCAATCCTTTATTAATATCATTACATTTAAGATTATAAATACCAGATGAATAAGCACCAACTAGTCCAATATTATTTCTTCCTGGCGCACCATCAAATGCACATAATATATCATCGAATTTAGAAATAACTAGTTCGTTATCTAATTTAACATGGGTAGTACCGATGGCATTTAAATCGCCCACTCTTAAATAATTAATCATATTATCTTTCTTAATATCGCTATAATTCGATGAACCAACTTCGCATCCTTTAGAGAATTCGACTATTTCAGAAAGATTTTTAGTTTGAATATTATTTAATTTATTGATTTTTATTAGACCAATTTGAATGATTTTTTCGTTTTGTTTTACCAAATTTTCAAGTAAATCATCGACACTTCCTATAGTGTTAATTAGCTAGAAATATTTTGATAGTAATAATTGTTTAATTTGCTTAGCTTTTTTGATTACCAATTTACAATTTAATAAAGAACTGTATAGACAATCATATTTTTTAAAGGATGTAATTTCATTATAGGAATTAAAAACTTTCAATTCTTTTAAATCATCTAATGATAAATTGAGTTGAGCGGTTCCTTTGCCTAACTGAATAATTTCTTTTTTATATTTATGTAGATACGCAAAAAGATAGCTAGAAGAATCCGATGTTATTTTAAGTACTCTCTGATTTAAATAACAATTATTTTCATCGACTATCCCTGAACGCCCTATGTTTCCAGTCATAGTTAAAACAATATCGCCGATTGATAATAGATATTTATTATCTGCTTTTTCTTCTGAAAGTTGTGAAACATTATTAGTGTTAAAACCGCTATCATCAATATTTTTAATAGTTATAAGTTTTTTATTTGAATTTGTAACATAATATTTGCTTTCAAATGTTCCACCATTAAAAGATTTAAAAACATAACCAAAGGTATTTGTTTTATCAGATTCACTTTTGTCAAGTAAGAATAATAAATATTTAAGTTTTTTGTTATACTCAATTTGTTTTTTTCAATCAAATCATCTATTGTTCCTATAGTGTTAACTATGAAATTATAAACAATGACAAAACTAGTGACATAATTAGTGACAAAACTAGTGACATTTTAAATTATTTATGATATAATATTTTTTATTTAATTGATAGGATATGTCCATATGAATTTAGGAAAAGAAAACGAAACATTGGAATTTAAAAAAACAACAGGTGAACTTAGGGACGCAATGGATGATATTTGTGCCATTTTAAATAAGCATGGTAAAGGCGTTCTATATTTTGGAGTCAAACCAAATGGAGATGTATGTGGACAAATAGTAAGTGATAGTTCATTAGATGATGTAGCAACACATATTAAAACTGCAATTAAACCAATGATTTATCCTTCAATTAAAGAGGAGATGCTAGATGGCTTAAGTGTTATTAAAGTTGAGTTTGCTGGAACTGAAAGGCCATATTCATCTTATGGCAGATATTATAAGAGAGTTCATGATAGAGCTGAGGGCATGACACCTGATGAATTAAAACATATGATGCTTGATACAGATTATTCATCTATTTGGGAAAATAATATAACTACATTTGAGATTGAAGATGTAGATTCTAAAGCATTAAAGAGTTTTTATGCAAGAGCAGTCAATTGCGGAAGGTTAGAACCTCTCGAAGAATATGATGAAAAAGAGTTATTAAGAATGTTGGGATTGATGGTTGATGACAAGTTAACAAATGCTGGCTATTTCCTATTCTCATCAAAGGAACCAACTGTTTTAAAAATGGCTGTTTATGCTACAGACCAAAGAATAAATTTTTTAGATATTAATAGGGTTCATGATAATATTTATAATTTGATAGATATCGCAACAGTATATATTAATCAACATATGAACTGGAGAGTTGAATTTGATGGTAAAAGTACATCAAGAATCGAAATACCAGAAGTACCAGTTGATGCTGTAAGAGAAATTGTTGTCAATGCATTTGCTCATGCTAATTATCGTTCAATTACAGAACATGAAATTGATATAACTCCAACGATGATTGATATTTATAATCCTGGTGAGTTTCCAATTAATTATAAACCAGAAGATTTTGCTGAACGTAGAATTCAATCAATGCCTAGAAACAGGAAGATATTAGATGTTTTATATCGCTCTAAGAATGTTGAAGTTCAAGGAAGCGGAATAAGAAAAGTATTAGAACTATGTGCTGCCAATAATGTTAAATACGAATACTATAACAATGAATTTGGATTTAGATTTAGTTTCTATAGAAACAATGTCACTCTAAATGTCACCAAGGATGTCACTAGTGATGTCACTAAAGAAATTCCTAAAAGAGTCAATGAATTAGATAGTGAAGTTATACTCTTATTGAAAGAAAATCCGGTTTATACAAGAGAAGAAATAGCCCAAAAAGTTGGTAAGACGGCTAGAACAGTACAAAGATCATTAGATAGATTAAAAGAAGCTAAAAAAATTGTAAGAATTGGAAATAAAGTTTCAGGTTATTGGGAAGTTATAGATTAAGGTGGTGAAATTATGGTATATGAAAGTGTGATTGAAGAGACTATAATATCCTTACTTCAAAATAAAGGATATGAATTGATAGATGAAAATGATAATTGGATATTAAATCGTACATTAGATGAATTCATTAATGAAGATTTATTAAAAGAATGCCTTATTAAGATTAATAAGATATCTGATATGAATATCATTGAAGATGCTATTAATGCTATAAAAAGATTAGAAAATCCATCTTTATTTGAACGCAATTTTGATTTTCATAAGATTTTAATTGATGGAATTACAATAGAATCTAAAGATTATCAAGTCAATCCATTAATTAAATTTATTGATTTTAATAATCCTGAAAATAATGTATTTCAAGTTTGCCATCAAGTTAAATTTAAAGAAGGTAAAAATACAAGAATACCTGATGTAATTGTGTATATCAATGGATTACCTTTAATTGTAATGGAATTAAAATCATTTGATGAAGATGCTACTAATGCGACATTAGAACATGCATATTCACAACTCGGATCTAATTCGGAACATGATGGATATAGATATGATATTCCGACATTATTCAATTATAATGCTTTTTTAGTTATATCTGATGGTGTTTATACTAAAGTTGGTACATTAACATCTAAGATTGATAGATATAACGAATGGAAAAGTGTTGAAGGTGAAAAAGGATACGATGATTCTTGTGTAACCAAATTGAATATTTTATTTGATGGTTTATTTGAGAAAAAACGGCTAATTGATTTCATTAAAAACAACATTTTCTTCATTATTGATAAAAATGAGAAACCAGTTAAGATAATGGCTCAATATCATCAATATTTTGGTGTTAATAAAGCGCTAGATTCTATTATCAAAACTGTTAAACCAAATGGTAATGGTAAAGCTGGTATTATATGGCATACACAAGGTAGTGGTAAATCATTTTCAATGGTTATGTTAGCTCATAGATTATTGTTAGAAAAATCATTAAATGTTCCTACAATTGTAATGCTAACAGATAGAATTGACTTAGACGATCAATTATATAAAACATTTTATAGTGCAAGAAATTATTTAAAGTGTGAAGCTGCAATTGCTACATCAAGAGAAGATTTAGTTAAGAAATTATCTACTATAAAACAAGGTGGTATTATTCTTACAACCGTTGGTAAATTTGATAAAGAAAATCTACCAAAGAATGAAAGAAATAACATTATTGTCATGACTGATGAAGCTCATAGAGGGCATTATGGCATTTATGAAACAGTTCATTATGAAAAGAATGCTGAAACCGAAGAAATGGAAGCAGTATTTAAATATGGTGTTGAAAAATATATAAGAGATGCTCTTCCTAATGCAACATTTATTGGTTTTACTGGAACACCAGTATCTACAAAAGATAAACAAACAACTGATATTTTTGGTGATATTATCGATGTTTACGATATGACTCAATCAGTTATTGATGGTTCAACAGTTAAATTATATTATGAATCACGCTTAGCCAAAGTATGGACTAATGATGAGATATTAAAACAAATTGATGAATATTATACTGATATTGAAAAAAACGAAAAAGCTGATAAGAATTCTATAGAACGTTCTAAGGCTGAAATGTCTAAAATTAAAGTCATATTAGAAGGTGATGATATGATTGAACTTTTTGCAAAGGATATCTTAGCTCATTATGAGGAAAGAAAAGGATTCTTAAATGGCAAAGCAATGATTGTATGTCAAACAAGAATTGCAGCTGCTAAATTATATAAAAAGATAACTGAAGAATTAAGACCCGATTTAAAAGAACAAGTAATTTTAGTTGTTACTGAATCTAATAAAGATACTGAAGAACAAAGAAAATTATTTGGTAATAGCGATTATAGAAAAGAATTAGGTGAAGAATTCAAGAAAGATACATCAAAATACAAAATTGCAATTGTAGTTGATATGTGACTTACTGGTTTTGACGTACCAGATTTAGATTGTATGTATTTTATTAAGAGATTAAAATCATATAATCTTATGCAAGCTATTGCTCGTGTAAATCGTGTATATCCAGGTAAATATTATGGTTTAATTGTTGATTATATCGGCTTAAATGAAGCATTGGAAAATGCGTTAACTGAATATACTGATAGAGATAGAGAAACTAATGTTCAAGATATCAAGAAAGAAATTTACACTATTTTAAAAGAAAAATTAAGTATCTTGAACGAATGGTTCTATAAGATTGAAAAATCTAAATTCTATAGTAAAGATTCATTAACAAGATTTACGGCAATTCAAGAAGGTGCTCAATTCATTTTATCTGATAAAAAGAAGAGAGAAGAGCCATTTATTAATGACTTATCATTGGCTATAAAACAAGCATTTGTTGTATGTGGTGGTATTGTTACACCCGATGAAAAAAATGATGTAATGTATTATTTAGCTATTAGAAGTTACATATTAAAGCTTCGTAATAAACCTGGAGTTATTTCTACAAAAGAAATGAATGAATATGTATCAGAATTATTAGCTGATGCAATTAAAGGTGATGAAGTTAAAGTATTAACAAAAGATAAAGATTCTTCAATTAATGTCATAGATTTATTAAGTAAAGAAAAAATTGAAGAATTAAGAAAGAAAAATCCACCTCATGTATTTGTTGAAATAGTTAAGAAATTACTTGAAAGAGCGATTGCAGAATCAAGAAAGAACAATTATTTTAAATCACAAGAATATTCTAAGAGATTAAGAAAGATTCTTGAAAAATATAACGACAGAGATGCTAATTTTGAACCTGAAACTACAATTGTTGATTTAGTAAGTTTTGCTAGTGAAATGGTATCCGATGAAAAAGAAGCTAATAAATTAGGTATATTTGGTAGAGAAAGAGCATTCTATGATGCACTAGTTAGAGATAAATCGGCTCAAGATTTATTATGTGATGAAACATTGAAATTAATTGCTAGAGAATTAAAAGAAGTTGTTGAGGAATATGCTCAAACCGACTGGTCTAATAAAGAATCTACTAGAGCTAAAATGAGAACTAAGATTAAAGAATGTTTAAAGAAATATAAATATCCACCTGAATATACTAAATCAGCTGTAGATGATGTTATTAAACAAGCTGAATATATAATGAATGAATTTTAGAAGATGAGTGATAAATAAAAATAATTTTTTTTGTGGCAGAATAATGACATGGAACTCATTAAAATAGTTGATAGATTAGAACAAAAATTATTGAAATATAAGCCTCTGGTTGATATTTATTACGTTGATAGACATGCGTTCTCATTTGATGGAGTTGTTGAATTAAATGAATTAGTATTAGATAATTGGAACAAGATTTGTAATAATTTTGTCAATATCTTAAGTGTTCTTGGAGAATATATAGATAATTAAGATTATCTAGCTAATAGTGAAAGTGATATTAATGCTGATATTTTTGATTTGAAATAAATATCAAACTTTATCTATGAAGACTAATATGATAAAAAAGATAGAGAAAAAAATAGCAAAAATTACACTACTATTGAATTTGTATTCGTGTTGTGTTATTCCTCAAAGCAAGCCTGAATATCTATATTAAATGATGGCACATTAGTTTTCAAGGATACCGATAATAATTACTATAGAGGTGAGAATAATTACAACTATTCACTTTTACCATCTATTTATAGAAATGAAGATTTTGAAGCAAAAGGAAATAAATATAATTTTAAAGTTGGAAAAGATTACTGTATAAAGATCGAAAGTATATAAAGAGAAAAAGGAAATATTAATGCAAAATTGTGTTAATGTTTCTTTTTTTATCATTTATAATTTAATTTATGCCAAAATTAATTTCAAAAAATAAATTTGCTAAATCAGATTATGAAATACACAGCACATATGAAGCTGGTATTTCATTACTAGGATGAGAAGTTAAAAGTTTAAGAGCACAAAATGTAAAACTTGATAATGCTTTTTGTTCTATTAGCAATAAAAATGAAATTTGGGTTAATAATATGCATATATCACAATACATGTTAGTAAAGGGCGAACTAGATCGTTCTCGTAAATTGTTGATGCATAGCAAAGAAATTTTAAGAATGAAAAACACAGCCGATAGACTTAGTTTAATCATAATCCCAATTTCAATTTATTGAGTAAATAACCATATTAAATTAGAAATTGCTTTGGCAAAAAGATTAAAAAAATACGATAAGCGTGAGAAAATTAAACAAGAAGAGTTAAAAAGAAATCTTAAGAATATTTATTAATTCACGGGGGTGTAATGGCTTCGACATGCATTTAATTGTTATTGTTGCAGTGGTCTTGTAAACCTAAATACTTTCTAGGCTTTTTAATGCAAACTTTAGAAAACAAAAAAGAAAAAGAATTTTTCATGACAAATGTTATGAACAATCAATTAAATCCAGTTTTTGCTTAATTAAATCTGGTCAAATTCTTATTAATGGCCCATTTTTAGAATTTTGTCGTTAAGGGCTAGACTTGGCGAAAATCAGTAAATAGCTAAGTGACATTATCATCTGGAATTATTTAACTTTTTTGTTTATTTTAATTTAAATAATTTATTTAAAAATAAACTAAACTGTAGAACCAATACCAAAAGAATGTGTGGACCGGGGTTCGATTCCCCGCACCTCCACCAAATGTACAAAAAACGCCAAAAAGCAATATATTTTATGTTGCTTTTTTTAATAATAATTTTTGGTTTTATTTAAAAAAATAACTATTTTTTAAATAAAAAAACGCTAATAACTTTATAATATATATAAAAATATTCAAAACGAAAAATAAATATTAATTGGAGGCAAAATGGCTGTTAGATTAGTGGTGAATCATCCTGATGGTTGAGCAGTAAAAAACCCAAAGGGACAACGTGCTTTAAGAGTTTTTAAAACCCAAAAAGAAGCAATGGATTATGCAAGATCATTAAAAGATACAACATCAATTAACGTACAAAGCAAAACTGGTGCATTTAGAAAAGTATAGTAATGTACAAATTATTAGATGGTAAAAAAACTAAAGAAGAAATTCAAGAAAAAATAAAGAATGAATTGAAAACATTGGCAGATAGTCAGTTGCCAATTTTAGGTATTTTACAAGTCGGAAACCTTGAAGAGTCAAATATTTATATAAAACATAAATTAAATATCGCTCATTCTTTAGGATTAAAAACAAATTTTATTAAATTAGAAGAAAATGCAACAGAAAAAACAATAAAAGAAGCTATTAAAAAGTTAAATGAAGAAACAACCGGGTTTATTATCCAACTTCCAATACAAACAAATAATGTTAAAAATATAAATGATTTATTAAATGAAATTAAAATAGAGAAAGATATCGATGGCCTACATGAGGTTAATCAAAAATCAAACTTTGTTTTAAATAAAAAATCATTCTTACCAGCAACTGCTTTAGGGATTATTATATTATTAAAAAAATATAATATAGATTTTGAAAACATGAATATTGGTGTTGTTGGTCAAAGTAAAATAGTAGGAAAACCTT
>NZ_LR215045.1 GCF_900660725.1 Mycoplasmopsis arginini | reverse complement strand
AAATGAATTGAGCACCTCTTGAATTGCCGTAAATCTTTTAATGAATCTTTACTATAGAATTTAGATTTTTCAATCTTATAGAACCATTCGTTCAAGATACTTAATTTTTCTTTTAAAATAGTGTAAATTTCTTTTCTTGATATCTTGAACATTAGTTTCTCTATCTCTATCAGTATATTCAGTTAACGCATTTTCCAATGCTTCATTTAAGCCGATATAATCAACAATTAAACCATAATATTTACCTGGATATACACGATTTACACGAGCAATAGCTTGCATAAGATTATATGATTTTAATCTCTTAATAAAATACATACAATCTAAATCTGGTACGTCAAAACCAGTAAGTCACATATCAACTACAATTGCAATTTTGTATTTTGATGTATCTTTCTTGAATTCTTCACCTAATTCTTTTCTATAATCGCTATTACCAAATAATTTCTTTGTTCTTCAGTATCTTTATTAGATTCAGTAACAACTAAAATTACTTGTTCTTTTAAATCGGGTCTTAATTCTTCAGTTATCTTTTTATATAATTTAGCAGCTGCAATTCTTGTTTGACATACAATCATTGCTTTGCCATTTAAGAAATCCTTTTCTTTCCTCATAATGAGCTAAGATATCCTTTGCAAAAAGTTCAATCATATCATCACCTTCTAATATGACTTTAATTTTAGACATTTCAGCCTTAGAACGTTCTATAGAATTCTTATCAGCTTTTTCGTTTTTTTCAATATCAGTATAATATTCATCAATTTGTTTTAATATCTCTCATTAGTCCATACTTTGGCTAAGCGTGATTCATAATATAATTTAACTGTTGAACCATCAATAACTGATTGAGTCATATCGTAAAAACATCGATAATATCACCAAAAATATCAGTTGTTTGTTTATCTTTTGTAGATACTGGTGTTCCAGAAAACCAATAAATGTTGCATTAGGAAGAGCATCTCTTATATATTTTTCAACACCATATTTAAATACTGCTTCCATTTCTTCGGTTTCAGCATTCTTTTCATAATGAACTGTTTCATAAATGCCATAATGCCCTCTATGAGCTTCATCAGTCATGACAATAATGTTATTTCTTTCATTCTTTGGTAGATTTTCTTTATCAAATTTACCAACGGTTGTAAGAATAATACCACCTTGTTTTATAGTAGATAATTTCTTAACTAAATCTTCTCTTGATGTAGCAATTGCAGCTTCACACTTTAAATAATTTCTTGCACTATAAAATGTTTTATATAATTGATCGTCTAAGTCAATTCTATCTGTTAGCATTACAATTGTAGGAACATTTAATGATTTTTCTAACAATAATCTATGAGCTAACATAACCATTGAAAATGATTTACCACTACCTTGTGTATGCCATATAATACCAGCTTTACCATTACCATTTGGTTTAACAGTTTTGATAATAGAATCTAGCGCTTTATTAACACCAAAAATTTGATGATATTGAGCCATTATCTTAACTGGTTTCTCATTTTTATCAATAATGAAGAAAATGTTGTTTTTAATGAAATCAATTAGCCGTTTTTTCTCAAATAAACCATCAAATAAAAATATTCAATTTGGTTACACAAGAATCATCGTATCCTTTTTCACCTTCAACACTTTTCCATTCGTTATATCTATCAATCTTAGATGTTAATGTACCAACTTTAGTATAAACACCATCAGATATAACTAAAAAAAGCATTATAATTGAATAATGTCGGAATATCATATCTATATCCATCATGTTCCGAATTAGATCCGAGTTGTGAATATGCATGTTCTAATGTCGCATTAGTAGCATCTTCATCAAATGATTTTAATTCCATTACAATTAAAGGTAATCCATTGATATACACAATTACATCAGGTATTCTTGTATTTTTACCTTCTTTAAATTTAACTTGATGGCAAACTTGAAATACATTATTTTCAGGATTATTAAAATCAATAAATTTAATTAATGGATTGACTTGATAATCTTTAGATTCTATTGTAATTCCATCAATTAAAATCTTATGAAATCAAAATTGCGTTCAAATAAAGATGGATTTTCTAATCTTTTTATAGCATTAATAGCATCTTCAATGATATTCATATCAGATATCTTATTAATCTTAATAAGGCATTCTTTTAATAAATCTTCATTAATGAATTCATCTAATGTACGATTTAATATCCAATTATCATTTTCATCTATCAATTCATATCCTTTATTTTGAAGTAAGGATATTATAGTCTCTTCAATCACACTTTCATATACCATAATTTCACCACCTTAATCTATAACTTCCCAATAACCTGAAACTTTATTTCCAATTCTTACAATTTTTTTAGCTTCTTTTAATCTATCTAATGATCTTTGTACTGTTCTAGCCGTCTTACCAACTTTTTGGGCTATTTCTTCTCTTGTATAAACCGGATTTTCTTTCAATAAGAGTATAACTTCACTATCTAATTCATTGACTCTTTTAGGAATTTCTTTAGTGACATCACTAGTGACATCCTTGGTGACATTTAGAGTGACATTGTTTCTATAGAAACTAAATCTAAATCCAAATTCATTGTATAGTATTCGTATTTAACATTATTGGCAGCACATAGTTCTAATACTTTTCTTATTCCGCTTCCTTGAACTTCAACATTCTTAGAGCGATATAAAACATCTAATATCTTCCTGTTTCTAGGCATTGATTGAATTCTACGTTCAGCAAAATCTTCTGGTTTATAATTAATTGGAAACTCACCAGGATTATAAATATCAATCATCGTTGGAGTTATATCAATTTCATGTTCTGTAATTGAACGATAATTAGCATGAGCAAATGCATTGACAACAATTTCTCTTACAGCATCAACTGGTACTTCTGGTATTTCGATTCTTGATGTACTTTTACCATCAAATTCAACTCTCCAGTTCATATGTTGATTAATATATACTGTTGCGATATCTATCAAATTATAAATATTATCATGAACCCTATTAATATCTAAAAAATTTATTCTTTGGTCTGTAGCATAAACAGCCATTTTAAAACAGTTGGTTCCTTTGATGAGAATAGGAAATAGCCAGCATTTGTTAACTTGTCATCAACCATCAATCCCAACATTCTTAATAACTCTTTTTCATCATATTCTTCGAGAGGTTCTAACCTTCCGCAATTGACTGCTCTTGCATAAAAACTCTTTAATGCTTTAGAATCTACATCTTCAATCTCAAATGTAGTTATATTATTTTCCCAAATAGATGAATAATCTGTATCAAGCATCATATGTTTTAATTCATCAGGTGTCATGCCCTCAGCTCTATCATGAACTCTCTTATAATATCTGCCATAAGATGAATATGGCCTTTCAGTTCCAGCAAACTCAACTTTAATAACACTTAAGCCATCTAGCATCTCCTCTTTAATTGAAGGATAAATCATTGGTTTAATTGCAGTTTTAATATGTGTTGCTACATCATCTAATGAACTATCACTTACTATTTGTCCACATACATCTCCATTTGGTTTGACTCCAAAATATAGAACGCCTTTACCATGCTTATTTAAAATGGCACAAATATCATCCATTGCGTCCCTAAGTTCACCTGTTGTTTTTTTAAATTCCAATGTTTCGTTTTCTTTTCCTAAATTCATATGGACATATCCTATCAATTAAATAAAAAATATTATATCATAAATAATTTAAAATGTCACTAGTTTTGTCACTAATTATGTCACTAGTTTTGTCATTGTTTATAATTTCATAGTTAACACTATAGGAACAATAGATGATTTGATTGAAAAAAAACAAATTGAGTATAACAAAAACTTAAATATTTATTATTCTTACTTGACAAAAGTGAATCTGATAAAACAAATACCTTTGGTTATGTTTTTAAATCTTTTAATGGTGGAACATTTGAAAGCAAATATTATGTTACAAATTCAAATAAAAAACTTATAACTATTAAAAATATTGATGATAGCGGTTTTAACACTAATAATGTTTCACAACTTTCAGAAGAAAAAGCAGATAATAAATATCTATTATCAATCGGCGATATTGTTTTAACTATGACTGGAAACATAGGGCGTTCAGGGATAGTCGATGAAAATAATTGTTATTTAAATCAGAGAGTACTTAAAATAACATCGGATTCTTCTAGCTATCTTTTTGCGTATCTACATAAATATAAAAAAGAAATTATTCAGTTAGGCAAAGGAACCGCTCAACTCAATTTATCATTAGATGATTTAAAAGAATTGAAAGTTTTTAATTCCTATAATGAAATTACATCCTTTAAAAAATATGATTGTCTATACAGTTCTTTATTAAATTGTAAATTGGTAATCAAAAAAGCTAAGCAAATTAAACAATTATTACTATCAAAATATTTCTAGCTAATTAACACTATAGGAACAATAGATGATTTAATTGAATTTAACAATAAATTACAGATAAATTGCATACTTTTTCAGATTTAATTTATCAAAATTATCTAATAACACCGGATAACACGTCATTGTTATGTTAGGTAATTGTTGTGAAATAAAAACAGGTAAATTAAATGTTGAAGCCTCAAGTATTAATGGCAAATATCCATTTTTCACATGTGGCAAGGATGGACTACTTATTGATGACTATGCATTTGACTGTAAAGCTATAATTGTTGCAGGAAATGGTGAGATATCTTGTAAATACTATGAAGGTAAATTAATGCTTATCAAAGGACATATGTTCTATCACCAACAAATACTTCTATTATTTCAAAAGGCATGTGAGTTTGGAATAAATGATTTAATCATTATTCTCAAGGTTCAGTTATAAAGTTCATTACTAAAGGAGTGCTTGAAGTAATTTCAATTCCTCTAAACAATGAAACTATAACAACAAATCAAAAACTCGCTTCGCTTTATGATTTAATGTTCAAATATAAGAAAATGAATAATAAATTAAAGCAAATAAAGCAAAATTTGTTATCAAAATATTTCTAGCTAATTAACACTATAGGAAGTGTCGATGATTTACTTGAAAATTATCAGTCAAGAATCAACAAAATATGCGAAATATTGGATATTTCATTAAAAAATATCCTGATAAAACGACATTTGAATATCACAATCCAAACATAATTAAATCAGGAATAACTTTATTTGACAAAACTAAGGTGTATGTGGATACTTCTACCATAGAAGGTATCAACAACATTTCTGAAGGTGAAATTATTAGTTATAACAAGAGACCTTCTAGAGCAAATATGCAACCAGTAAAAAATAGTGTATGATTTGCTAAAATGAAAGGCTCTAATAAAAAACTAATAATTACTAATAATGACATTGATTTAATTGACAATTATATATTATCAACAGGATTCTTAGGATTAGAAGCATCTAAAAAACTTCCTTTAACTTTTCTTTCTGCTATTATAATTTCAAATGATTTTAATCTTCAGCGTGATTTAAATTCAGTTGGAACAACAATGGCTGGTGTTAATAATGATACTTTCATTAAAATATTAGTGCCTTTATTAGATGATAATGAACTAAATGATTATGAATTAAAATATCATTATTATATCGATGAATTATCATTATTAAGAAGAAAAATAAACAAACTAAAAGAAATAAAATCTCAATTATTAGATAAATACTTTTAGTATGTGATATACCTTCAAATAATTAGGAGGTATCATATGAAAGATTTTAAAAATTTCTTACTTCATCAAAATTTATCTAAAAATACAATTGATGCATATGAAACAGCTGTAGAAATGTATAATAGAGATTTTGATGAAATCACAAAACAAAATTTATTAGCCTTTAAAGCTGTCTTGGTTGACAAATATAAAGGTAAAACAGTTAATTTAAGAATTCAAGGTATAAATAAATATCTTGAATTTATCGGTAAAGATAAGTTGAAACTAAAATATATCAAAGTTCAACAAAAAAGTTATCTTGAAAATGTAATAAGTGACGCTGATTATGAATTTTTCAAGAATAAACTTATTAAAGATGGCAATCTTGAATGGTATTTCGTTGCACGATTCTTGGGCGCAACTGGAGCTCGTGTATCAGAATTAATTCAATTTAAATACGAACATCTAAAACGTGGATATATCGATTTATATACTAAATCAGGTAAAATACGAAGGATATTCATACCAAAAAGGCTTCGTATAAAAGCAATAGAATATTATGATTCTATTGGAAGAATCGAAGGCTATCTATTTTTAAATAAAAATGGTAAACAAATAACTACAAGAGGGATTGCTCACCAATTAAAGGCACTTGGTGAAAAATTAAAAATGAATCTAAAAGTCATTTATCCCCATTCTTTTAGGCATAGATTCGCAAAAAACTTTCTAGAAAAAAGAAAAGATATAGCCTTGTTGGCTGATTTAATGGGCCATGAGTCCATTGAAACAACAAGGATATATCTTCGTAAAACCAGTGAAGAGCAACAAGCTATTGTTGATAAAATAATAGATTGGTAATTAAAAATATTTATTAAGGAGATTGGATTTTATATTTTTCAAATATTCAATCTTCTTTTTATTTTGTAATAATAATTTAAATAATGAGTTCAAATACATTTTATCTTCTAGTCCAATGTCAGCATATTGTAAATGTTGAATTGATTTAGAAGCATGTAATATTGTAGTGCCTTGTGAATGATCAGCTATAATTTTCTGATTCAAATCACTATTTATTCCAAAATAAACCAATCCTTTATTAATATCATTACATTTAAGATTATAAATACCAGATGAATAAGCACCAACTAGTCCAATATTATTTCTTCCTGGCGCACCATCAAATGCACATAATATATCATCGAATTTAGAAATAACTAGTTCGTTATCTAATTTAACATGGGTAGTACCGATGGCATTTAAATCGCCCACTCTTAAATAATTAATCATATTATCTTTCTTAATATCGCTATAATTCGATGAACCAACTTCGCATCCTTTAGAGAATTCGACTATTTCAGAAAGATTTTTAGTTTGAATATTATTTAATTTATTGATTTTTATTAGACCAATTTGAATGATTTTTTCGTTTTGTTTTACCAAATTTTCAAGTAAATCATCGACACTTCCTATAGTGTTAACTATGTGTTGTTGTTCGGCAAGTGTTGGAAGATTTATTTCTACATTTTCAAGATTATCTTTTGATAATTCTTTGAATGTTGCCCCACTAGATATTTGCTGCAAATAGTTTATTTTAGTGGATAACCAATAAAACATATATAAATTATTTATATATTGTGAATTGCATATTATAGATTTAAAACCCTGATTCGTACACATTTCTTTGTTGGCAATAGCTAAATAGCCTATAGGTGCTCTTGATGATAACAAGATTGTTCCGATTGGTAACATTTTTGTAGAGCAACTTTTATACCCTTCTTCTGTAATAAAAGAATGACCGCTATTTATATAGCGATTATGAAAATCTGTTAAATCTTTTGGCGTAATCCAAGGAATACTTCCATCCCAATATAAAGGATTACTAGTTGAAGGTGTAGCACCATTTATAATTTCAGAAATCTCTTTTATTTTAAATGTTCTCATATAGTTATGAACTATCAAAAAATTAAAAATTTATCAAATCCAAATAAAGGTGTTTATGGCATTGGAGCATCATCATGTGATTATAATTCAAAATATCCACAATATCTAAGAATTACAGATATTGATGATAACGGATATGCACCTTACACATTGGAAACATGCATTAATCCAAATCTTTATAAAAATTGGAATAAATATGTTTTGAATAAAAATGATATAGTATTTGCAAGAACTGGCAATAGTACTGGCAGAAATTTTTTTTGTAAAAATATAAAGCCAAATACTGTGTTTGCCGGATTCTTAATAAAATTCTCTATTGATCCCACTTTGATTAATCCTCAATATTTGGGATACTACTGTCAAAGCAAATCTTATTGGAACCAAGTTTCGTCTTTATTCACTGGAAGCACTCGTAATAATATCAATGCAGAGCAATATGGGGATTTATTAATTCCGGTTGTTGATTATGCCCTACAACAACACATAGTTAACACTATACTATTTCATTTCTTCTTCTAAAATCTCTTTAATTTTTTCTTCTAGTTCCTTACCCTCCTTCATTAATTCAAATAATTCAGCAGATGCTTTTCTTAATTCCTCTTGAATTTCTTCAGGAGATAATTTATTTGATTCATCTGCTCCTACATATCTTCCCGGATTTAAAGAATAATCTTTTGATTTAATTTCTTCTAAATCTGCTTTTTTGCAAAATGCAGGTATATCTTTAAGACTGTTATTTTTAAAGTCTTTATAGGCTTTTACAATTTTATTAATATCAGCTTCTTCTAATACTCGTATCTTTTTTGATATAAGCTTACCCATCGAATCAGCATTAATAAATAATACATCAGTGTTAGTCTTTTCCTTATTTAAAACCCAACATTGAACAGAAAGTCTAACATTAGCAAATAATTTATTAGGTAATGCTAAAATTGCTTCAACTTTACCTTGTTCTATCATTGCTTTTCTTATTTTGTAATCATCAGCTGTATTTGATGTAGTTGCACCATTGGGCATAAGAATAGCTGCTTTACCACGTGGTGCTAATTTAGCATACATTAATGATAACCATGCATAGTTACCATTTTTTTCATTTGGTTTACCAAATACTCATCTCGGGTCTCCGGCTAATGATGGTTTCCAATATTCTTTTAGGTTATATGGTGGATTGGCAATTATAAAATCTGCTCTTAATGTTTTATGTAAGTCATCAGTAAATGAATTGCCATTCCTTTCACCAAGATTTCCTTCAAGACCACGAATAGCTAAATTCATCTTAGCCATCTTCCACGTTCCAGGATTTGATTCTTGACCGAATATAGAAATATTATCAACTTGTCCTTGATGTTCTTTTACGAATTTAGAACATTGAACGAACATACCACCAGAACCACAACATGGGTCATATACTCTACCTCTATATGGTTCTAGAATATCTACCATTAATTCAACTACTGATTTAGGTGTAAAGAATTCTCCGCCTTTTGTAGGAATATATTTAGCAAATTCTCCTACATAATATTCATAAACTTGGCCGAAGAAATCTCCATCAACCCCTTCCATATTTAAATTATTAGTAAAGAAATCAACTAATTCACCTAACGCTGTTTTATCTAAATCGCTCTTAGAATAAGTCTTAGGTAAAATACCTTTTAATTGATTATTATTTTTTTCAAGTTCAATAAAAGCATTATCGATAATTTGACCTAAGCCATCTTGTTTAGAATGTGATGCTACATGACTCCATAATGCATTCTTGGGAACGATAAAAACATGGTCAGAGATATAATAATCTTCATCATCTTCTCTGCCATCTCCAACTTTCTTTAATTCATTATATTTAGCAACATATTTATCACTAACATATTTTAAGAAAACTAGTCCTAATACTACATTTTTATAATCTGCAGGATCAACTTTATCTCTTAGTTTTTCCGCTGCTTTCCATAATATATCTTCCTTAATTATTTGTGACATAGTTAACATTATCTCCTATTCTTCTATTACTTTAATATCAAATTCTTTAAATAATTCTTTAAGTTTTACTTTAGCAAGTTTAGTTGGCTCATATTTTCCATTTTCTCATCTATTAACTGACTGAAAAGACACACCAAGTTTAGATGCAAGTTTTTCTTGGGATATATTCATTCTAGCTCTAAGTAAAACTATCATTTCAGGATAATTTACTTTCTCTTTCATAAACGTTACCCACCTTTTACATTATATAACGAATTATACCACTTTTTCGTCTATAAATCTATTATATTAAGAAAATTTAAAAATTAAAAATATGGCGTTCCAGTATACGTAAGTAATCTGGCGCCATATTTTTTGTCCTTTGTATAATATATATAACATCAAAAATCCATTACGAAAGGACACATTAATTATAATATGAACAGTAAAATAATTAATAATTCTAAAAAAGTTTTTTGTATAAAGATATCAAAATTGATTCAAAATAAGTATAAATTTTTGCAAAAACGTTCAGTAGCAAATCTTATTAATGACTTCAAAAAATATGCTAAAGAAAATAATATTGAAATTGTAATACCATCTTTACAAGCTATTTATTATCTAATAAATAGTCATAAACTTATTGATTTTAAGATTTTTCCAATTAAGAAAACGATTACAGGTTTAAAAAGAAAGAAAAGAATGGCAAAACGCTCAAGAATTACCTTTGCTAAAAGTATTGAAGAAAGACCAGAATATATTAATAATAGAAGTGAATTTGGTCATTATGAAATTGATACTGTAATTCTTAATAAAAGATCAAAATATTGTTACTTAACCTTATTAGAAAGAAAAAGTCGAAAACTATTTATTAAAGTCATTCAAAGAAACTCCGATTCAATGGCAAATGGACTAAAAACCATTATTAAAGAAAACAAATTAAAAATTAAGAGTATAACAATGGACAACGGATCTGAAAATGTTAAATTAAATACTATTGATAAGAAAATTGATATTTACGTCTGCCATCCCTATTGCTCCTTTGAAAAAGGTTCTATTGAAAATTGTCATAAATTTATTAGACAATTTATATCAAAGGGGATTAAAAGAAAATAAGCCTTAATGACGAATTTGTTTTAAAAGTGCAAAACGAAATTAATTCTTTAAATCGTAATTATAGTTTTCAAACATTACGCTACAGCTAGCCATCAATTCACCATATTGATATTTACCACTCTTTATTTGCTTCAAAATATAAGACATTTTAGAAATATCAATGCCGCCAGTAATCATATGGAATCCTTCATATTCACTGCACATTCCGCAATCAGTCAAGATATATTCTTTATCTTTTGGAGTATCCCAAAATGCTATATAAGATTCTAAAAATGGCATAGCCCAAGCCAGCATTTCTCTTGTAGCTAGAGGGTTTAATGCAATATCTCTTATATTGTTGGTTTTAGCAAAAACCTTTAAAGTTCTTAAATACAATTCGTTATTGGAAAGATTTAAGTCCTTTGTCTTTTTCAAGAAAGAATATTCTCGATATACATTAATATAATGTTCAGCGTTATGTTCGAAGCTTTTTAAAAATACCACAAAATTGATCTTCAGATTGTGTTCTTACACTACAAATCAACATATATCGTTTCAAAGTTTCTAACTCTGTTCTTGTAAGAACGACATCTCCATCAACCAATATCTTATTGTTAAGAATGTTTGAAACTCGACTTTCAATATTAAAATTTACTAGCTTCTCAATCTCTTCATCATAAATGTCATCTTTATAAAAAACTTTGTGAGGTCTTTTACTTTCATCTATTCTACCAGTATGCACATCAAATACATTTATTGCGTTAGAAAAACGCCTAATAATGAATTGTGAAACATAATGATTTTCATTTTAAGACCTTCTTTCGTTCTTTATTCTAGACTTAGTGTAATAACAACATCTTCATCACCAAGTAAATCTATTAATTCACTTTTAGATAAATTGATGTGGCCTAATTTCGTATAAGACCAAGTATTAGAATCATAGAATAATACTATTTGATTTGATGAGTATAAAACTATATCTCCTGGATTAGTAGTAATTCTAGTATCAGCTGATGGTAATGTAGAACCAATTGAACCTACCTGCTCAAATCCACCATACTTACTCATATTTATAGTTAATCCATCTTTAGCAAGATTCTTAAAAGCTTTTACTGAATCATTATCAGCCCATATTACATCTACTTCTATGCCATCTATTTTTAATGTTAATTTTCATATTTTCAGTTTCATCTTCCTTAGTTGTTGATTATCATCTGATGGAGTAGTAATTGTTGTACTGGGCTCATCAGTAGCTGGTTGAGTTAGTGAATTATTATTCTTGTTACAGCTAACTAAACAAAAAATTGCAATAAAGCATGCAATAATGATGCTATCTTTAAACAATCTCATTTATTTTATTATTCCTTTCATAATTCCAATCAACTGTCTAGTTTTATCAGGATTTGGGAATGTTTCACTAAATCTTCTCTCAATAACTTCTTTAAAGTTAACATTATTTTTATTAATAAAAATGAATAACCTCTTTTTTGCACGCGAAGCTGCAACATAAAATGATTTATTATTTTCATCGAAAATGTCGTTATTTATATCTGTAATAATAACATCATCAGCCTCTAATCCCTTAAAAGTAGGACACGTAAAAACTTTTGTTTTCTTGCCATTCATTTTAACAGTATTAGTGCCAGAATCATTAATGATTACATCTTTCAAATTTGATACCTTCAATGAATCAGCGCGAGAAATAATTACTCTGTCATTACCTGTTTCTTAGATAATTTGTCGACAAGATTACCTATTTTTGTTTTTAATTCATCACCAGTATTATAGATATAAAAATTTGATGGTTCACCAGTCTAAGCCTTATCATATAAGACAGGCTTTAATTCAATTAGTGAATATGCTGTAGCAGCTATATTTTTTGTATTTCTACAATTTTTATATAAAGTCAATTTAGAATCAACATTTTGTATGTATGTAGGAAGCTTTTTAGAATTTACCAATTGGTTCTTATCATAGAAGATGAAGAAAGATGTATTTTTCTTATCATCAATAGGGTTTTCTCCATATTCATAAAATAATTCTAGTATCTTTGAATCATCAGCTCTTTCACGCCCGAAGTCTTGACCTTCGTCAACGATAATATGTTGATACTCGAATTTATCTTCTATTATTTCCGTTTCAAGAATATCTTTTAAATCATAATAGCTTAACGAATCTAAAGACGTTTTACATTTCTTACATCCAAATGCATCTAGAGTATAAAAATAAACATTCTTTAAATCACTTGAATAACATTTGTGTAACCACTCTCGAAGATTTTTGTTATAGCAAAGAAACAATACTTTTTCACCACTATTAGATAACCTTCTAGCTCTTTCAACAGCGACTAATGTCTTACCAGTTCCACTTGCGCCACTTATTGCTGCTGTCCTTTGGTGCCTCAAGAAATCAAGAATTACGAACTGCTCATCTAGTAATTCTATATAAGTTTGTTCATAATCTTTTTTTACATTTACAATAGCTTTAAATGTTGGGCATAATACTTTACTATATAAATTCATAGCATCAGAATAGGACAATGAATGTTTATAACCAGGACCATCTTCGATAAGTTCTTCTTCATATTTACATACAATATGAACTTTATCCATACGTTCCATCAAAGCTTTTACTTGTGAGATTGTTTCATCTTTATACAACAATGCCTCACGAGTCATTATTATTTCTTTTACCACATTTGGACCAAAATCCGTATTTTGTATTTCTTCTTTAGTATATTTTGGAAACCACACTGCTACCATGAATTTACAACTATTAATATTATCTTTGTATTCAGGATATGTTTTTCTTAACTTATTGAATAAATTATGTTGTCCAGAAAACGCCTGATCGAACGGATCTTTCATATTTATTTCTTTTACAGTTCCATTCTCATTTTTAACATACTTCCATTGTCCGTTTTCATTTCTAGAAACTCTAGCATTCTTACATTCCATAAAAAGGCACCCATAATTCGGGTTGAAAAATAAGAAAATCTATTTCATTTTCATTTAAGCCTTTATCTGGTATTAATTGAACTAATCTATACGAATGAAAGACATAGTAATCATTTGGCAATTTTTGAAGGGCCTCAAACATATCTTTTTCACCACTTTTTGGTTCAAAATAACCATCTGTCGGAATCATAATAGCCAAAATCTATAATGAACCCAAAAGTTAGACCAAGTAATTGGAAAAACTTTTGGGGTTTTTATGAAATTGAAGTTAGAAGATAAGATAAATATAATTAAACTAATAGAAGAAAATGAAACTAAAAAAAATATAATGAACTGTAATATATCAAAAAGTAGATTAAATACTATTTACTCTTTGTATAAAATTCATGGTTATCAAGGATTAGTTAGAAAACATAATAATAAATATTCATATGATTTTAAAATTCAAATTATTAAAGAAATTAAAAATGGTGAGCCAATGAATAAAATAGCTAATAAATTGAATATAAATGTTGGTTTAATTTATTCATGATTCAAAAATATTCAAATTTAGATTATAATGGTCTTAATAGAAAACAAGGAAGGCCTAAAAAATGAAAATTTGAAAGATAAAAATGATTTATGTGAAATGCAAATAAAGATCAAGGAACTTGAAGAGCGCAATTCTCAATTAGAAATGGAGAATGATTTACTAAAAAAATTGAGAGCCTTGGTTCTACAAAGGAAACAGCAACAAAAAAAAGAAAAAAGTAATTGTTGTGTATGAATCAAGGCACAAATATCAATTTAAAAGTATGTTAGTATTTTTCAAATTATCAAAATCAACATATTTTTATATTTTAAAATCTTTTAAGAAAATAGATAAAGATTCCCCAATTAAGGATTTAATTTTAGAAAATTTTCAAAAAAAATAAATCTCGATATGGGTATCGTAGAAATAACTTTAGAACTTAAAAAATAGAGGTTTTGTTGTAAATCACAAAAAAGTAAGGCGTTTAATGAATGAATTGAATATTTTTGGCATTAAACCAAAGGCTAAATATAAATCTTATAAAGGCAAAATAGGTAAAACCTGTAAAAATTTACTTTTAAATAAAATTATAGATAAGCAAAAAAACATAACCTTTTTTGAAAGAAATTTTAAAACAGAAAAAAGTAAACTAAATATGAAGCACTGATGTTTCTGAGTTTCATATTCCTTCAGGAAAACTTTACCTTTCGCCAATAATTGACGCACATAATAGAGAAATAATTTCTTATTCTGTTTCTAGGTCGCCTAATTTTAAACAAATTAAGGATATGTTAGATCGTGCTTTGAGAAACATAAAAATTTAGACGGTTTAATTTTTCATTCAGATCAAGGCTGACAATATCAGATGGAAGAATATCGAAACATTTTAAAACAAAAAAATATTTTACAAAGTATGTCTAGAAAAGGAAATTGCTATGATAATTGCATAATTGAAATTTTTTTTGGCACAATGAAAAACGAAATGTTCTACGGTCATGAATATGAGTTTAATTCATTAGATGAATTGGAACAAGCAATTCATAAATATATAAAGTACTATAATGAAAAAAAGAATAATTACAAAATTAAAAGGAATGACGCCTAAGAAGTATAGGTATCATTCCGTAAAAAGCAATTCGAATTAATTTTTTTAGTCCAACTTTTGGGGTTCACTATAATCACCTCAACAATTCTTTTACAAATTCTACATAATCAAAAGAATCTGTTAATAAATAGCAATCAAATTTATTTTGAGAATTCACTAAATTATCATATGATTTTTTATTTTCAATAGTAAACAACAGAATGTTTCTATCCTTCCAAGCAAAATCAGCATATTCAACTTGACTACCGTCATTAGGATTTAACACATAACCGTAACCATCTGAGTTTCTGCTCGCTTAATGCTTATTTCACTTATTAAACTAATTAAAGAGCTATTTGATTCACTTCCATCAAGTGTTCCACTATTTATAAATTCATTTATATCTACCATTGTAAAATCATATTGTGGATCTGATAATGCATAATTTTATTTTATTCTTGATATTACTAATTATTACTGACAAAGCATTCTTTGCTAAGCCCTTTTTATATGCTTATGCAAACGTTGATTATTATATGTTCTTAAACAGTTATAACAAGATGTATCTTCATCGCAACAGTTTTGAGATACTTTAGCAAGTGCATTTTTAATACTTCCATCAAAGACTTATCATCTTTTAATCTCTTAACATGACCTGCACCTCCAGCCATAGTATCAAATAATATAAATGAGTAAGGCTTTGCTAAATTTGTTTTATAAATCATGCCTCCAATATCATTTCGTTCAATGTTGTAAGTCATGCTAATTCCTTCAAGAAGAGCAAACAATACTGAAATTGCAGTGTCTTCATCAAACATTTCATTAACTTTATTGAATGAAATCTTTACGATATCAGTTCTGTAGGAATGCCCTAAATGT